>NZ_JAUBRH010000139.1:0-2356 GCF_036701775.1 Microcoleus sp. N9_A2
CCCTATCTTTTTTCATGCTATTTGTCTAGAGTTGCCGGACTGTATGACTTTCAGGCGACCTGTCGCCCCGTCAGCAAGTGATGCTAAAGTATCTATTGGAATGTTTAGCGAGACTATTTCCGCTGTACGAGGTCGCAATTGCAATTTTATTTCTTCTTCAGAATTGTTCATATAAATTCCTTTCAGTGCGGGTAGCAGGACGGAAAAAAATGATGCGTATTCGCAAGCTGCGTTCTACATAAACAACCAGTAATAGGCGTTGAGTGCGGGAGTAACCCAAAATAAAGTTACGCTGTTAGTGATTACCCGTTGCATCTCCCTCCTGATAGAATGGATCGAAGAACACTTCTGCGGCTTCTTCAAGGCTAACGCCATGCTTTTCTAGGTTGCTCTGGAATTTGTTTGTATGCCATTCAAACTCAACTCCTTGCAGTCTGTACACACTATCCATGCTCCGATATTAACATTATTTAAATAAGAGCGATCGCGCTTTTGGAAGGAAAGGATCTCGCCCGCGTGAGATTTAAGATGGGATAGGGGCGCACTTTTGGACTGAAAGGGCGATCGCCTACAGGATAGCTGCGCGGCGGATACTTTAACCGCAGAAGAACGCAGATACAGGTGGATGAATGAGAGGCGATGGCGCTAAACCTGTCTGTGCTAACATTAAATAGCTTAAACATTATCTATTAAGAGTCTTTTACTAAAATGTCGAAGGAATCAGTCATCACAGAACATATTGAAATTACCCCTGGGATGCTTGGTGGTAAGCCACGGATTGCGGGTCATCGAATTGCTGTGGCACATATCGCGGAAATGTATCTTAAAATGGGGATTTCTGTAGAAGAAATCGCGGGAAAGTATGATTTGCCACTATCCTCGGTTCATGCCGCAATGACATATTATTACGATCATCGAGAAGAAATCGATCGTCACACTGCGGAAAGCCGATCTATTGTGGAAGAATTAAAGCGCAAAAGTTCACCATCTCCGCTAGAAGAACAATTGAGGGCAATTAGAGGTGAGTGAGAAAATTCGTTTTCATTTAGATGAACATATTGATTCTAACATTTCGCGCGGTTTGCGTCGGTATGGGATAGATGTTACGACAACAGTGGATGCAGGATTGCGTACTAAAAGTGATGAGTTACACCTCGCGTTTATTCGCGAACAGTAGCGCGTGATAGTAACTCACGATGACGATTTTCTAATTATGGCAAGCGATACCACAGATTATCCGGGGATTGTCTATTGTCCTCCTGATTCTCGTTCTGTTGGCGAGATTATCCGTAGTTTGATTTTAATTTATGAAGTTTATACGCCTGAAGAGATGATGGGGAGAATTGAATATATTTGACATGATTGTAAGGCGATTCCCTACGGGATAGCTACGCTTCACGCACTTTTGGACTGAAAGGGCGATCGCCCGCGTGAGATTTAGGATGGGATAGGGGCGATGGCGACTAAGCCGATCGCTTTTTCAGCAAGCTTTGAGCCTAAGTTATAATAAAGATCCTTTGATAAGGAGCAATTAGATGAATATTGTCCTCAAACCAGAATATGAAGAGTTTATTCAATCCCAAATGCAAAGCGGGAAATATGGCAGTGTTGAAGAAATCATTGGAGAAGCGATCGCGCTTTTGAGAGAACGAAAACGACACATCGAAGAACTGCGTGAGAAAATAGCAGTGGGAAGTGCACAAATTGCTAAGGGACAAGTGACTGATGGGGAACTTGTTTTTGCCAGACTGCAAGAAAAGATCGATCGCATAGAACAGTCAGAGGTATGAACAGTTACACATTTTCTGATGAAGCTGTGCGAGACTTGAATGAGATTTGTGACTACATTGCTCGAAATAGTTCTAAGGCTGCCAGCGAGCTTTTTGATGCCATCCGTCAAAAATGTAAACTTGTGGCAGAATTTCCCAATATGGGAAAACGTTATGAGATATTTGACTCAAATTTGCGCGGATTTATTGTTAAGGATTACTTAATTTTTTACTACCCCAGATCGGACGGGATTGATATTGCTCGCGTGGTGCGTGGCGATCGAGATTTGGTATTATTGTTTTCAGGGTTAGGGGAAGATTAATCTGTGTTGGATGGAGCTGAATGGTGATCGCGTTTTTGGACTGAAAGGGATCTCGCCCGCATGAGATTTAGGATGGGATAGGGGCGAGATCGATTTTGAAAGCAAAGGGCGATCGCCAAGTTTACTGCTGTTTGATTTGCACCCTAAACAAGAATGGTTTTCACGTATTCGGTTACACAGGGTAAGCGCACGTTAAATAGTAGCTCAGGATACAGATTAATAAGTCAGATACTGATGTTAAAGGTTCAATGCTAAAGGTTTGTT
>NZ_JAUBRH010000140.1:0-2351 GCF_036701775.1 Microcoleus sp. N9_A2
GTCGGGTAAGGTTCGAGCGTCGCCGCTCTCCCCTCCCCTGAGAACGCAGCATGAGAGTTTCCAACTCACTGCGCTCAAGCCTAACTTAAGGCCTTTTGAGACTGGGTTTGAGTTTTGGAATGTACCTGTTTGTGACAAGCTAGATGGACGTGCTGTAGGTTGTACTCGTCGTCAGTACCACCTTTAGCAACAGGTACTATGTGGTGGGTTTCTATTTCCTCTCCATTTAACAATAACTCTCCGCAGATAGGACAAATCCAGTTTTGATTTTGAGCGACGGAATAGTATTTACCGCCCTTACTCCAGTATGATTTGCCTAGTCTTTGGTTTCGATTGAGCCAATATTCTTGTTGAAGAGGGTTGTCAGGTGAAGTATTCCCTTTAACCTTTATGTGACGTTCGATGGGCGTGTACGCTATCTGGTAAAGAGTAATAATTTTCTCTTTTCCTCGGCGGTCGCTAATTGTGGTAGCGAACGTCCATTTATTGCCTTTGATGGTTTTAAAGTATCTTTTTCTGACCCACTTTGTGTTTTTCTTAGGATGTTGGCGTTTACACCACCGCCAGAGGTATTCCCACACCCTGTGTGAAATGTAACTGAAGGTTTGCTTGCTAACTACCCCTCTATAGTAGTTGGCAAAACCCCTGAGAATCGGATTCAGCTTTCTAATTATTGCCTCTTGGTTACTCCCATCCAGACTTTTTATCTCTTGACCGATTCTCTTACAAAAATTGAGAACTTTAGGTTTTGAGGGTTTGATTAACAGTTTACTGTTGTAATGTCTGAGGTTATAACCCAAAAAGTCGAAGCCATCTTCTATTGACGTGATTAACGTCTTCTCAGCACTGAGTTCGAGTCCTTGTTCGGACATCCACGCTTGAATCTGGATTTTGGCAGTTTCGAGACTTCCTTTGTCTCTAGCTGTGACAATAAAGTCATCAGCATATCTAACCACGCCTAGTCGGTGGTTGGTGGATTTTATATATGTTTCTAATCCATGCAGTCCGATGTTGGCTAGAAGTGGGGAGATGACTCCTCCCTGTGGTGTGCCCGTCTCTGTAGGGTTTACTTTTCCTTTGAGAACAAATCCAGCTTTTAACCATCCTTCGATTAGCCCTCTTTTAGGAAAGTTACTAATCATTTTTAGGATAGATTCATGGGCGATGTTGTCAAAAAAGCCTTTTATATCAGCTTCTAGAACCCATTTATCATTGCTACCTCTGGGATTGTCACTTAATCTGGTGAATGATTGTTCGATAGCATCTTGACAACTTCTGCCAGGTCGGAACCCATAGGAATTGGGCTCAAATCTAGCTTCCCACTCAGGTTCCAGTGTATTTTTAACTATTGCCTGCATGACTCTATCCCTGACGGTTGGGATACCGAGGGGACGCATTTTGCCATTTTTCTTGGGGATTTCTACTCGCCGCACAGGTTTTTGATTTCCACCCTTCCATGTATTAACAAATTCCACTCTTTGGGCTGGTGAGTTGATTACCTCCTTATCAATACCAGCGGTTTGTTTACCTTGATTGGTTTGAGTGATTTGTCGGACAGACAATAATAGGTTGGCGTAATTTCTTATCATTAATTTCTGCAAGTTTCTGAGCTTACGGAAATTACCAGTTTCTGAGGCACGAAAGATTCTTCGACGTAGATTTCTCACGGCTTTATTCATCTGTCTCCAGTTAATCTGGCTCCAATCTTTCAGCCGTTCTCTTTGTCCGTTTACGGTCATTTTCATGGCAGGATCTAACTTGTCATTGAGTTCGATTTCTTTGTCATTTCTTCTATTCGTGTTAGACCGAGGTTAAGTCTGCTATTACTTTCGTTCAGGAGCAAATTTTGAACTCCTATCTGACTCATTACAAGTCAGCATTCGCTTTTTAACCCTTCCTCTATCCTCCAGAAAGTTGTGTCCTCGTTACCTTAGACCTACTAGGAGTTTTCGACCTCTCCTAGACTCTGTAGGACTTACCCTGTCGTATCGTTTGGTTTTACATTCTCGGTTAGGTGCTATCTAGTTCAGCGATGGGTTTAAGTTCACACGACTCATAAATAAGGGAGTTATAAATCCACCCATAATGTCCTATCAGCCTTATTTGGACACTCCCGGTATTACGCCGTTTAACGATAGTTCACTTTCGTTCACCATTCGAGAACTCTCTCTAGCTCCTGACCGACTTAGGCTGTCAGCTTCGGCTACATTCGTGGTCTGCACTCCAGTTGTTTCGTTACCTACTTGACCGTGACCGGACTCTGAGAATAGAGTCTTTTACGTGAGAGTAAGGGGTGTGAATCCCTTAGTGGAGTAGGCTCCACGTGCCGAACGACCTTTCAGGTCGCGCCC
>NZ_JAUBRH010000141.1:0-2317 GCF_036701775.1 Microcoleus sp. N9_A2
CCCACATTCCGCACCCCCAACTGGCACATAGGCAGATTGAGGGGGTAAAAGTGAATCATCCGAGACCATCATGAGTAGAAATACTCAACTATCTCGGTCACTCAGCATTACCCAGTAGTCCATTCTGGAAAATTGACGTGAGGGCGTGAGTTAAATCTGATATCAGTTAAAATTGCGAGCGGTAAAAAACCAAGTTTATTATGTATCCGTAACGCGCTCACAGCCGCGAAAAAGCGTTAATTGCGCTCGCTCTTCCGTAACAAATCATCACCAAAAATAGTGTAAACTGGCGCTCGCGATGAACAATCAAATCAGGATTCAGCAGCCCATGCAGAAAGCATCCCAGATGAAAGTAGAAAACCTAGATCATCTGGGCTTGATAGCCGGTCTAATTGATGAAATAGGAATAGTCCAAAAAATCAATGAATTAGTAGGCGAACAACCGGGCGAGATAGTCAGTCCCGGCCTGGTAGTTAAAGCCATGATTATTAATGGATTAGGGATGGTTTCCGCCCCCTTGTATTTATTTTCTAAATTTTTTGAAGGGAAAGCAGTAGAACATTTACTTGGAACGGGGATTCAAGCATCACATTTAAATGATGACCGTTTAGGCAGAGTATTAGATAAATTATATTTGACAGGAATTACGGAAATCTTCACAACCATTGCCCTGTCAGCCGCTCAAAAATTCGAGATAAATACCGACACATCTCACCTGGACTCAAGTTCATTTCATCTACATGGCAAATATGAGCAAGAATTGCCATCAGTATCTTTTTCGAGCATAGAAACAGATAGCAATCAGTTAGATAATTCATCAATCAACCATCAAACATCGCCCATACCAATTGAGATTACCTACGGCTACTCTCGCGATCATCGTCCCGACTTAAAACAGTTCATTTTAGACCTAATTTGTAGTGGAGATGGAGATGTACCACTATTTTTACGAGTAGCTTCAGGAAACGAATCAGATAATTCCATATTCGCCTCAATTTGTCAAGACTTTAAAAACAAATTAAATCTCGACAGTTTAATGGTAGCTGACAGTGCATTATATACCGCTCCCAATTTAGAAATGTTAACCAATTTAAGATGGTTAACTCGTGTACCACTCAGTCTGAAACAAGCGCAGCAACTGGTATCTCAATTAAATGAATCAGAATTTCACGATAGTGCTGTGACCGGATATCGTTGGTCAGAACACAAAAGTAATTATGGTGGAATTACACAAAGATGGTTAGTAGTAGAGAGCAGTTTGCGTCGTGAGGCAGACCAACGTAAATTAGAAAAAAAACTCAAAAAAGCTGAAATTGAGGGTCAGAAAAAGTTGCGAGAGTTATCAAATATTGAATTTGCTTGTGACACCGATGCCTTGTCAGCAGCACGTCGTTTATCTACAGAACTAAAATATCATAATTTAACCCAAATTAGTAGCAGACAATCGACAGCAAAATCCCATGCTAATTCGACCAGTTCTGACATTTCTAGCTCTCAGCTAATATTTAAAGTTCAGGCACAACTAGAATTAGATGCTAGTGCGGTAGCCAAAGCAACCAAAGCTAGTGGCAGATTTATCTTAGCTACTAATGTGCTGGATGCTTCACAATTAAATCCTGATGAAATGATTGTAAAATATAAGGAACAGCAGTCGGCAGAGAGAGGGTTTGGGTTTTTGAAAGACCCCTTGTTTTTTACGGATAGCGTGTTTCTAAAGTCGCCGGAAAGAAGAGAGGCTTTAACTTTGGTAATGGGTTTGTGTTTGTTGATTTATACTTTAGGTCAAAGGTTACTCCGGCAAAACTTGCAACTCACTAATAAAACCGTAAAAAATCAGTTGGGCAAAGGAACCAATCGACCTACTTTGCGCTGGATATTCCAAAGTTTTCAATCGATTCATGCCGTGTGTCTTCAAGGAATTCAGCAAGTTTCTAATTTGACATCAGAACGGTTAGCCATCTTAAATTTATTTCCAGTCACCTGTCGGTCTTATTATTTTTTGTTGTGAAATGAAGTCGATTATTGATTGGTAAAACTGACTTACATTTAAATAATTGTTGATTCAGCAGTGATGTATTATTGTCATAATGCGGGCGATATATGCTGGGAATTAATAGTTATCAATGGTCTGATTTTTGACTTTTAATGGGTTAAGAAGATTGAATTAATGCCCTCATGTCAATTTTTAGGAATTCCTAACTGAGTGATGCGAGCGTTGCACAGATTTTTGGGTGTTTTTACTCACGATTATCTCGGATGATTTACTTTTATCCCCTCCATCTGCCTATGTGCCAGTTGGGGGTGCGGAATGTGGGTT
>NZ_JAUBRH010000142.1:0-2274 GCF_036701775.1 Microcoleus sp. N9_A2
TCATTCTCTCCTAGCGCGGTGGCTCTAGTTCTTCTTTTGCCACCGTTCTCATCTTTGGTTAGTCTAAACTACAGTCAAACTAAAGGGCAATAAAATCTATCTCCCTCAACTGGGCCAGATGCGATTTCATAACTCTCGCTCAATCCCAGATGGGTTTACCATCAAGGCTTGCACGGTTAGAAAACGTCAAAATGGTTGGTATATTTCCCTCAGAATAGAGGATAAATCTGTACCTGAATACAGCGCTAAACTTCTTGGTAATAATCCCAAAGTAATAGGGTGCGATTTAGGAATAACTAAGTTGGTTCACCTTTCTGATGGACATCAAATCGAGAATCCCAAGTTTGCAACCAACAAAAAAGCTAAGCGGACTCTAAAAAATAGACAAAGGCGAGTTAGCCGTAAGGTCAAAGGTAGCAAAAACCGCAAAAAAGCGGCTATCAGAGTTGGGCAATTTCATCAAAAGATTGGTAATAAACGTCAAGCTTACCTATGGAAAGTTGCTAACAAGATTGTGTCTCGCAACGTCGATGTGATTGCCCTAGAAGATTTAAACATCTCTGGGAGTGCGATTCGTTGATTAGTGAATCTCGGTAATCAATCCGTAAATAACTAATCCAGTGAAACTTGACCCCTAGGTTGAGCACTGAACTCTCAGATTGATGAAGGTGTAAGTCCTTCCCGCAAGATTCATGCGTGACTCCTTATCTGCCCACACCGACCAAGCTCAATTCTTGGAGAGTGAAGCTGGGAACAGGGTACAATCAGACAGCCGTTATGGGCTGACACTGATGCTAACAGGGAGTTCCCACGGTGAAACCGAGCCTAGAAAAGTAACTTAGATATAGGCAGGGCATAACATAAAAACCTTGACCTCATCAGAGATAAAACCCGACGCATCTTTTCCGGAATAGCGTTCAGAATCCGGGGTTTCTGATAGTTAAAATGGCTACACCTAACGGAACAATCAATCATCTGAGGGAACGAATAAAAACGACTTGAGAGTCATGGATACGTCGATTTCCATGTAGGTAAGATGAGATACGGAACTCTCTCAAGACGGGTAGGATGCGAAGTAATTCTCGCAAGGTATTCAGAAAATATTCAACGGAGCAGAGCATGATTAGGCACAGTGACAACGCTAGTGAATCTTGGAAGAATCTACCCTGGAAGAAATTCCGCAAAGATTTATTCCGCCTACAAAGAAGAATATTCAAAGCAGTTCGAGCAGGAAACACGCGGAAGGCAAGGTTTTTGCAAAAACTCATTCTGAAATCCAAAGCTGCAAGATTTCTAGCAATTCGACAAGTAACGCAGCTAAACGCTGGTAAGAAAACAGCAGGTGTTGACGGTGTAAAATCCCTAGACTTTACAGGACGTTTCGACCTAGAAACAATACTCAAAGAGTCGGCAGGTAATTGGCATCATCAAGGACTACGGGAAATCCCAATCCCTAAAAAGGACGGGACAACCAGAATGCTAAAAATCCCAACTATCGCGGATAGAATTTGGCAATGTCTCGCCAAATACGCCTTAGAACCAGCACACGAAGCAACTTTCCACGCCTACAGTTACGGCTTTAGAACTGGACGTTCCGCACATGATGCACAAAAACTCCTGTTCCTAAATCTACGCTCAAGCGCAAAAGGAATAGATAAACGAGTTATCGAACTCGACATTGAAAAATGCTTCGATAGGATTAGCCACACCACCATAATGGACAACTTGATCGCACCCAAATGTGTCAAGCTCGGAATCTTCCGATGCCTAAAAGCTGGGGTCAACCCCGATTTCCCGGAACAAGGAACTCCTCAAGGTGGGGTGGTGAGTCCCCTTTTAGCCAACATCGCTCTTAACGGGATTGAAAGTATTCATAGATACCATAAGGATGGGTTTAGAATAACCGATAAAACCCCAGCGTCAAACATTGTCGAAACATCAATCCGTTATGCGGATGATATGGTGATAATGCTTAGACCTCAAGACGATGCAGAAAAAATACTTGCCGAAATCGATAATTTTTTAGCAGCAAGAGGAATGATGGTAAGTGCTAAAAAGACCAAGATTACCGCTGCGACAGATGGCTTCGACTTTCTCGGCTGGCATTTCAAAGTGTTAAGCGACGGAAGATTTAAAAGCTACCCCTCAGTGGATAACTTTAAAAAATTCCGTTTGAAGGTAAAGAACATCGTTAATTGGTAAGGATTCAGGTCTGAAAAATGGGAATGAGCTCGGGCATAGGAAAGTAGTCACAAGAATGGGCAGAAATAGCCT
>NZ_JAUBRH010000143.1:0-2188 GCF_036701775.1 Microcoleus sp. N9_A2
TTGAGTTACCTCAGTAAATGTCTTCTCTTTCTTTACTTATTTTAACATAGTTCGGTTTTTTTGCGCCGACCTACTTATCTGTCAAAGTCATTTTCGTAAGTCTTATCGGATAGGCAATTTTTTAAGGCAGTGACAACCCCTGTCATTTGCTGAGTTTCTGTCATTTTTGTTATTAAAAAAAAGGCTGCTGTCTCCTGTCTAGATTTATCCTCACAGGTGAGGATAAATTGAGTTAAATCGGCGATCGGATATGGGTTGCCTTCGTCTATTTCCCCTAACCTATTTGTGTCTATTTTCCCTAACCTATTTTCTGCTTGATACCGAATATTTTCATCTCCAGAGGTGTGGAGTAACTCAGTGAAAGCGACGATCGAATCTGGGTTGCTTTCGTCTATTTTCCATAAGCTATCTGCTGCTTGCAACCGAATAAATTCATTCTCCGAGGTGCGGGTTAACTCAGTTAAAGCGGCAATCGAATCTGGGTTGCCTTCGTCTATTTTTCCTAAGCTATGGGCTGCCTGTCTCCGGATATTTAGATTCCCAGAGGTACGGATTAACTCAGTTAAAGTGGCGATCGCATCTGGATTGCCTTCCTCTATTTCCCCTAACCTATTTGCTGCTAGGCACCGGATATCTTCATCCTCAGAGGTGTGGATTAACTCAATTAAAGCCGCAATCGCATCTGGATTGCCTTCCTCTATTTGCCCTAAGCTATATGCTGCCAGCCACCGGATATCTTCATTTTTAGAGGTGCGGATTAACTTAGTTAAAGCGACGATCGCATTTGGGTTGCCTTTGCCTCCTATTTCTTCTAAAGTATATGCTGCGTTCTGCCGGATTTCAAAATCCTCAGAGGTACGGATTAAGTCAGTTAAAGCAGCGATCGCATCTGGGTTGCCTTCGTCTATTTTTGCTAAGATTGTTGCTGCCATACACCGAATATCTTGATCCTCAGAGGTGCAGATTAACTCAGTTAAAGCAGCGATCGCATCTGGGTTGCTTTGGCCTATTTGCCCTAAGTTTATTACTGCCTTATACCAAATATCTTCATCCTCAGAGGTGCGAATTAACTCTGTTAAAGTAGCGATCGCATCTGGGTTGCCTTGGTCTATTTCTTCTAAGATTATTGCTGCTTTCCGCCGGATATCTTCATCCTCAGAGGTGCGGATCAACTCAGTTAAAGCGCCGATCGCTCTTTTACGATCGCTCTCTGGTAATATTGCTTTTGCTCCTTCTTCAATTGGATCTAGAAATGGCTGCCACTCCTGTTCTTCAATATTGAAATAACCAAATCCCCACTGCACAATTTGAGCAACGATCGCATCAGCCAAAGAACAATCCTTAAACTCATCAATTAATACAGCCGCTAAAAAATAAGCTCGATACCAATAAAACTCATCTTCAATTCCATCATCAAACTCCACCAATGCTTCAATAAAAGCTTCCTTCTCCTCCCTATCCACATCCTTTCGCCCCATCCACAGCAACATCACCTCTTTCCACTGCCGCTCAAAAATCCGATAAATCCCCTGCTGCGGATTCTCCGGCACATGATTCAAGAAAAAGTGCCAATCCTTAATCTCGCAGGCTGCAAAATATTCCTGAAAAGAAGGATGATAGAAAGCATAAACAGATTTCAGCGGGTTTTCGGCATCATCTTCGACTCGATTCAGCCAACCTAAGTCAATTGCTTTTTCAAATAACTCTGGATGCGGTTGCGCCAGATGTTTGCTCACAAACCAATCCGGCAATATCGATTTATATCCAGCTTCAATAGCTGTCAGTGCCAACTTTCCCAAGGCAGCATTTAAGTTTGTTCTCTGTGCTGCTGTTGTCGGGAAAGCTTGTTTTTTGAAATTATAAAGCGCTGCGACAAATACCTCATAAAGTTCGGCTTTAGTATCCGGTAATTTTTGCTGTCCGAATTCCCAAGTTAAACACAGCAGGAATAACCGCAGGGGATTGCGTACTAAATCTTTGATTCGCTCTTTTCCCGGTTCGTCTAAGGCGGCGCGGAGATTCGCCCCCAGCTTCCCCTTACCCAGGGGGGGAGCAGGAATTGAGGTGGTTTCTTTGGCGCGTAGAACCCCCCCCAGCCCCCCCTTGCTTTCGGCTACCGTGTACACACAAGTCCAGCTAGACTGGGTTTGAGAAGTTAGAAACAAAATAAATCATGGAAAATCCCATC
>NZ_JAUBRH010000144.1:0-1998 GCF_036701775.1 Microcoleus sp. N9_A2
TGGCTAAGTTTTAGTCTGAGATTGACAAACAGCGCTCCTAGTAATAGGGGCGCTTTTTGTTTGGGGAAAAATATTTTTAGAGAGTTCTTTCTTCCTTAAAGACACATTATTCATCAAAATTAAAAGGTGAAAAAATAATTTTTCACCTTTTAACTCTCGACTTTCGGATTAGCCGTTACGGAACAAACTTTTTGAAGGCCAGCGTCACGTTGTGGCCGCCAAACCCAAAGGAATTGGACAGCGCTACATCAACTTTTAGATCGCGACTTGTATGCGGAACATAGTCCAAATCGCACTCAGGATCGGGATTCTCCAGATTGATTGTCGGCGGGATTTTGTCGTTGGCGATCGCCATTACCGCCGCCACCGCTTCAATTCCCCCAGAACCGCCCAAAAGATGGCCGGTCATTGACTTGGTAGAACTAATTGCTACTTTGTAAGCGCTTTCGCCCAAAACCTTCTTAATCGCCTTCGTTTCAGTAGAGTCGTTGGGAAGCGTACTCGTGCCGTGAGCGTTGATATAACTCACCATATCCGGTGTCAAACCAGCATCCTTGAGCGCTAAAGCGATCGCCCGCGACGCACCCTCGCCCCCCGGTACTGGGGATGTCATGTGATACGCATCGCAGGTTAAACCGTAGCCGACGATTTCTGCGTAAATTCTCGCGCCGCGCGCCAGAGCGTACTCCATTTCTTCTAAAATCAGAATGCCAGCGCCTTCGCCGACGACAAAACCATCACGATCGCGATCGAACGGACGGCAAGCATGAGTTGGGTCATCGTTGCGAGTCGAAAGCGCCCTCGCCGCAGCAAAACCCGCCACACACAAAGGAGTTACCGCAGCTTCCGTACCACCGCAAATCATCGCTTGCGCGTAACCGCCCTGAACCATACGAAACGCATCGCCCACCGCATTTGACCCCGCAGCACAAGCCGTCACCGTGCAAGAGTTCGGCCCCTTAGCGCCCGTTTGAATTGCCGTCAGGCCTGCTGCCATATTCGCAATCATCATGGGAATCATAAACGGGCTGCATCGATCAGGGCCGCGAGTCAAATAGATCTCTTGCTGGTCTTCCAAAACCTTCAGCCCGCCAATGCCAGTGCCAAGAATGACACCCACCTGTTCTGCGTTCAGGTCGTTAATCTCAAACTTTGCATCAGCCAGAGCTTGTTTGCTCGCTGATACCCCAAATTGAGCAAAACGATCCATCCGCTTTGCTTCCTTGCGCTCTAAATAGTCGTGCGGGTCGTAACCCTTCACCTCTCCAGCAATCCGGCAGTCGTGCCGCGACGCATCGAATAAGGTGATCGGACCGATGCCATTCTTCCCGGCAAGCAACCCGTCCCAATATTCAGACAATGTATTGCCGATCGGTGTAATCGCGCCGAGACCCGTGATAACAACGCGCTTACGCTCAAAATTTGTCATGATTTCAGTTTCAAAAAATTAAATACCCAGAACGCAGAACAAAAGAGGAGTTTTCAGTTTTCTAACTTCTCTCCTCTTAGGGGAAAAGACAGGTATTTTATGCTTTTGGAGCTGCAAGTTTGCTGCTGATGAAATCTACAGAAGCTTGAACCGTAGTAATTGCTTCGGCTGCTTCGTCGGGAATTTCAATATCAAACTCTTCTTCCAAGGCCATGACCAGCTCTACTGTATCTAAGGAGTCTGCTCCTAAATCGTTAGCAAAGTTGGCTTCGGGCTTGACTTCGGTCGGATCGACTTCGAGTTGATCTGCCACAATTTTCTTGACTCTAGCAAAAATGTCGTCTTGACTCATAACATTGTCTCCTCATTGGTTGCTGCGTATCTAATCTTATCCGAAAGGGGGATCTGCAAGAAAAAGGCTGGCCGCTTTTCTAAGTGACACGAGGGAGGGGGAGAGGGGGGAGAGAGGGGGAGAGGGGGGGAGAGGGGGGACTGACAGGTGTAGGTTTTTTACAATTAGGAGGAATTACAGGCATAAAATTCATCTACAGGGGTATCAGGGAAAGAGC
>NZ_JAUBRH010000145.1:0-1979 GCF_036701775.1 Microcoleus sp. N9_A2
CCCTCATTCTCTCCTAGCGCGGTGGCTCTAGTTCTTCTTTTGCCACCGTTCTCATCTTTGGTTAGTCTAAACTACAGATATAAGCCTACCTAAAAAAACAGAATAACCAGATACCCCAGATACCCGACTTCCCCAAGAAGTCGGGTATCTATAGCATTTCTCACTCTCGATTAGGTATAGATCGATAGATCCCGCAATCCTTCAATCCCCACTCTAAAATCTAAAATATAAAATCTAAACCTGTACCTCACCTTTTTGAGAAAGGCTATAATAGCTAGTCGGTCTTGACATCAACAGACTTTGGCGGTTAACGTTGGAAAAAAATGTTTCAATGTTGTAAGGGAGAGAGCAATGAACGACTTTTTAGATAGCTCGATCAGTCGGCAGACATTTGATACGCAGGCTTTGATGAATTCTCACCCACCTAAATTTTACAACCCTAACAAGCAGATCGTTTATGATATTTGTTGTCCACCTGGATGCACTCATCGGGGTCAATTAGCATTTTCCCGATGGTACGCAATGCCTTTTCCAGAATATCTTTCTCCTCTGGAACATCAGACCGATCTTTCTGAGCGAAAGGCATACTTTGGGTACGAGCCATCCCAAAATAGCACTGAGATGGAGTGGTATCTCAATTTCGCTCATTGCGAGCTTTTTTGTGCTTATGGTGGTTCGCTATTTGCCCAAGACGAAATGCAGGTAGCTGAACATCCAGCACTCAGTTCACTGCGAGAAGCTTTACTAGATTCCAACATTAAGCCATTAACAGTGGAGAGTCAACAACCCACCCCGATCCTGATTCGTGGGGTGGAACGGAGGTGTGCGATCGCTACCGATCGCAATTCAGAACAGGGGCGACCTTTTGGTCTTTACGGCAATAACTTTGGACGAGCTACATCAGATGCGATCGCACAAGCGACAAAACCTCTAAACCCGCCTACAATCACAAACATCATTGCGATAGAAGCTCCTTCCTATGGCGAGGGTTCTTATAGCATTGCACAAATTGAATACATTCTTAAAACAGCGTTCACTGGATTTTGTGCAGCACGAATTGAGTCACAGTTAGAGTCGGCTCAAACACCAACTTTGATTATTCATACAGGCTTCTGGGGATGCGGAGCTTACGGTGGTAATCGTGTCTTGATGGCTCTTTTGCAACTGTTGTCCGCTCGTCTCAGTCAAGTGAATTGTCTAGTCTTTCATACCAGCGATGCTACGGGAAGTCAGGATTTGGCAACTGCTCAACAAATACTCGATCGGGATTTAGTACCTGATGATTCACCGCAGAAGTGTTGAACGCTTATTGATAGGATTCGGAAAATAGACATACTAATCCTATAAAATGCTGATTTCAGCAATTGAAAACAAGTTCCTTAAACCAGTGAATATAGCTGATTTTCTCACACATAAAAGCCTGTAAATATCGTAATTTGTCTAAGAGTTTATTTCCAATTTCATCAGGAACTTCAACTAACTGAAGCAACAAATAACAAATCAAACAGGCATAGATTTGGATCTTGATTCCATTAGTATTTTTAGTAATTATACGAGCCAATTTTAAATGCATTTTTAAAAATTTCCACAGCAATTCAATCTGCCATCGTCTGCGATAAATTTCTCCAATTTCTTCATTAGTGTATGCTAATTTTCCTGATTCAGGTAAATTAGTGACAAACCTAAATTCAGTTCGTGTTTCTAAATCTGAAAAAGTCACTAATCTTACTTGAACTTTTCGTTTGTTACTCCACACTTCATAAGTTCCATCCTCCTTCATGTTGATAGTAGAATTATTCTTAATTCGTAGGACAAAATATTGATTTTCTTGTTTCATTAATGCTTGAACGCGTTCAGAGCTAGAAAAACCTCTATCCATTACAGCGACTCCATTTTGAGGTGTGGCTGCTATAGTTTCATCTCCATGCTCACTGTCATGACCTTGGCCAAAATGAATGTGTACTCCATCAATTATTCCC
>NZ_JAUBRH010000146.1:0-1878 GCF_036701775.1 Microcoleus sp. N9_A2
ATTCTCTCCTAGCGCGGTGGCTCTAGTTCTTCTTTTGCCACCGTTCTCATCTTTGGTTAGTCTAAACTACAGTTTTAAGTTTTGACCAGAGATTTTCTATTGGTGAAAAATCTGGTGAATAAGGTGATAAGTATATTAATCTTGCCCCTTGTTTTTCGATAGCTTTTTTCACTTATTCTCCCAAGTGAATAGAACAATTATCCATGACTACACAAGCCCCTTTCCATAGTTTTGGCACAAGTTTTCTGATAATAAAAGCTTCAAATGTAATTGCATCAGTCCCGCCTATTAGATTAACCGATGTCAAGATTTCCTTGACTGACATGGCTCCAATTATTGAGACATTTTTGCCACGTTTCGTTGGTCTTGGGCCCTGGGCTCTTTGACCTTTCAAAGCTCTAGCATACAACCTAACCATTGCCAAATTAACTCCTGATTCGTCAATGAATATTAAGTCTTTCAAATTAATCTCTTTGATTTTTTGCCAGAACTCACATCGCAGGAGTTGAACTCGGTCGGTGCCTTTGCATGAAGGGAAGAGAGTTTTTTTTTGACAGTAATATCTAAGAGTTTTATCATTCTTGCTATTGTCGATATACTCAGGGAAAATCCAATTTTCCCATAAAGTAAATAACGAAGTTCTTCAAGAGTTGCATCATTATTTTCTTCAATCAATTGGGCACTCGATGAGTAATTGCTCTGCATTCAGTTTGCCTTTGGCCCCACATCGGTCAGTTCGGGGAGTAATGTTTTTTGTTTCACGATATTGTTTAAGCAATTTTTGTACAAAGCTGAGGGCTACAGAAAAACGTTTAGCTATTGCTTTTTGTGAAATCGGTTCAGTATGATAAGTATCAAGGATTTTTTGCCTAAAATCAATCGAATAAGCTTTCATTTTTACTAATGTATGAAGAGGAGTATAAGTAAACGTGTTATGAGTCAAGCATATCGTGCTGTCAAACAAATGCTATTATGTGTGGTATCGCTTTCGCGTGGCTTTAGTGAACCATGTAATTCTAGTTGATTTGATCTGATTTTCTCTGTTTGATCCTCACGAGTGAGTGTCAGTAACATGATACCTCATATTTCTGAGAAAGGCTATAGTAGCCAATCAGCCATCTCCGAATCAAACATGGATAGATTTGAATTTTAGCTAGCACTGCTGCAAAAAGGAGCAGAGGAACTAGAGAAAAAAATAGCTAACTTTAATACGATTGAGGGATATTGTTGGCGACTGCTTGGCGAACATCCGAGTTTGCGGGTTGATCAGTTGCTTGTGGAAGTCGAAGGAGATTGAAGGGAATTGATAGCTATATCACACCGATGTATTGTATCCCACAATGGTTTTTAGCAATAGCGAGATAAATGCGTCCGAAGTAATAAGAGTAAGATGCGAATACTTCTCTTGTTTGCACCGCACCATCTAATGCGGCAGAAATCTTGGAATTGATTTTCGGTGCCAATAAAACCCTGCTATTGCTGTCGATCGTACACTCAAGTTTTCTCGTAAGCAGGTGGCCGATACTCGAATAATTATTGCTCTGCCGCCGCAAATTTAGATTGATCGCCCCCAGAAGCAGGCCGAGCAAAGGACGCTTTGTTGCGAATCCCCTGGATATCTTCAGAAGAACGCTCAGACGATAGCACAAACTGAGTTCTCTGATAACGCAAATGGGCCAATTCAATTTTACCAGGTCGCCCTTCACAATAGGCTCGTTCAGCACAGCGTTTAACTGCGATCGCAATTTCAGCACTCGTTGCTCCGGCATAATCAGATAGTAGCGAATACCACTGCCTGTCACTCCAAAGATTCTCTTTTCCTTCCCCAAACTGCTCTGGGAAATACTTAGCTAAGTGCAAATTGAAAATCTCATAGCG
>NZ_JAUBRH010000147.1:0-1669 GCF_036701775.1 Microcoleus sp. N9_A2
GTAAGCGTTCAGGGGGTATAAAGAAGACGAAAAACCACCCCCAAAATCAAAAAATAAAATTAGGCAGCAGTCAACAAGTCAGAATCATCAGAACAATTATTAGCGTCAGGAAGCAAAGAAGGAGTGGCTGTACCACCACGATTCGCAACAATAGCCTGAGTCATAAACTCCAAAACATTACGCTTTTGAGACTTCAGGGTTGTCACCACAGTCAGCATCCGAGCTACAAAAACACTACCAGCTTGAGTTTGAGAACCAAAACTGGTACGTCGCCATATCACGGCAGGACGAATAGCGCGCTCGGCAGCATTATTAGTGGGTTCAACACCAGCAGTGGTAACAAACAACCACATTGCCAGCTCAACTTTGAGCAGTTGACGACAAGTGCGAACTGTTTTTGCTAAGGGAGTTTTTTCCCGGGATGTGATTTGGTATTTGTCAGCTTCGAGTAAAGTGGCTGTAATGGATGAGCGAATCTCCTGAACCAACTCACCAAAATCACCACGAGATAAAGTACCATCTCTGACTCGATGCCAAAGTTCAAACAACTTCTCTTGTTGTTTGACCAGTGCAGTTCCCAATTCTGCCGAGACTCCAGTCCGTTCCGATATTTTAATAAATTCCCGTCGCAAATGCGCCCAACACAATTGCCGACGTTCCAAGTCTACCCAGTTGTAAGCACCGTGCCGGTCAGAGTTCAAAATTCCCCTGAAGTTTTCACCCAATAAATTCTTTGCCTCTTGAGTACAACGGGTGAGGGCGATTTCAAAAAATGTGACTAGGGGGGTGACTGCAACCCATAACCAAGCTTTTCTTTGTTCAGGATTACTACCATCAATATTTCCTTGATTAAAGCTGGTTTCATCGGCTCCGACGACGTTGGCGTTTTGAATATAATCTTTGGCTTCCTGTACACAGATTGCCACGGCGTTACTTGCTTCCAGTCGTAGTCTGTTGACTGTTCCCAATGATATGGAAATCCCAAATACTTCTTGCATGGCACTTTGTACCATTCTTTGACTGTGGCGGTACACTCCACTCAATACTGCTACTAGAGCCACTACTCTGACTCCGTAACCACTTCGGTTCACGTCGAATGGTAATCTGGCACGAGTCTTTGTGCCACATCCGCTACAGGTCAATTGATGCAAACGATGCTCGATGACTATGGGACTGATGGGTGGAATTTCTACTATCTGGTGACGATAGGGGTTTGTATCAACTCCAGTCAGGGTGGCTCCACAATTACTGCATTCTTCTGGATGATGCTCGATTACTTCGCTACATTCTTCTATTGGGTATAAGTCCCGGCTATTTCCTTGATGACCAGGCTGCCCCCCTCGCTTTTTACCGCTTTTTGTCTTTGGCGGCTTTTTTCCCAATCCCGGTGGGTCGCAAGATGGTGGTGATGATGAGTTTTCTGATGTCCGATTAATTTTTTCTAATAGCTGTTCTTGAACTGTCAGGACTTCGGTTAGTTTCTTTTCCTGTTGTTCTATTTGCTGCGCCATTGCCTCCACCAGTTTTTTGACACTGGTTGGAGTCTTTCCCCAATCTTCTGGGGGTATCTGCTCTAGGTGGTTGACGCGCTTTTCTTCCATGTCACTTAATTTATCAGATTTTCTCCGCTTTTTGGGCTATTTCTCTTTTACCCCCCCTGAACGGTTAC
>NZ_JAUBRH010000148.1:0-1651 GCF_036701775.1 Microcoleus sp. N9_A2
CTTGATTGAAAAAGCTATTTCCTGGCTCTAATCCTAGCATTTTTAATTCAGTCCATAACTCCTCTTCTGTCGGAAATGCAAACATTCTTTTTTAGTCGTAAACAGAAATCTACTTTCTTCTCCCTGAGCCAATTTGCCAGGGTAACACTACAAAATTCACGATCTCCTAACACGAGCAATTTATAATCTGATAAGGCAACGAATACTGGCGTTAACGGGACTTAAACAAAAATACGGTGAAAATACGTTATAATGCTTGCTATGCAAGCATATAACGTTAAAGAATGACCAATGAAAGAGACAACCCCTGCCGCGATGCCCCCCTGCTTCGATAGATGGTGTCAAAGATTTGACGATATTTTTGGTCATCTTGCCCAAAAACGAGAGTTTAGGAACTATTTAGGGGGATTATTGGGAGAAAGCTCGCTGTAAAAACCTGTCGCAGATGGCAGCAAATGCCGTGGGAGTAACTTACCACAAATTACATCATTTTTTAACAGCAGCGCCTTGGTCATTCAATGAGCTAAATCAACGTCGCCTAGATGTAATGAATCAGTGTCACTTGCGCCAAGATTAGTCGAGGATTTAGCCTGATAATAGATGATTCAGGTCACCGAAAAAGTGGTAATTTTACCGACGGTGTAGGCAGACAATACATCGGACAAATCGGAAAAACTGACAAGGGGGTAGTAATAGTTACAAGTCATCTATATGATGGTAAAAAGAGCCTGCCATTAGATATTGAATTATATAAAAAAGCCGACTCATTACCAGAAGGAAAAGAGGACTCAGAATTCAAGAAAAAGCCAGAAATAGCCATAAATTTAATAGACAAAACCTTAGCGAGAGGCTATAAGCCAGGAATAGTCTTGATGGATGCAGGGTATGGTAATAACACCAGTTTTTTACAAGAATTAGAAAACCGAAAATTAAAATATATCGGAGGAATCGCCAAGAATCGCAAAGTAATAATTCAAAAAACCGAAAATGAAACAGAGGAAATTCGAGTAGACAACTTAACAAAAGCCTTACCTGTAGGGGCTTTCACAAAAATTCAACTCAATCTCGAACGACCGAGAACAGTATGGGTAGCAATTAAAGAAGTCGAGTTATCAAAATGCACGGGTAAGAAAGTAATAGCCATCGTCATGAATGCAGATACTTTCGAGACCGCCACTGAAATAGATTATTTGATGAGTAATGTGGACTTATCAAAAGCGACAGAGGAGTGGATAGTAAAAACTTATTCACAAAGAAATTGGGTTGAAGTTTTCTATCGGGAAGCCAAGGGCTGGTTGGGGTTAAATGAATATCAAGTCAGAGATGAAATCAGCCTGAAAAGACATTTAATTATGGTGTTTTGTGCCTACACTTTCATTCTCTGGCATACCTTAACAGGAGGATTAAGGCGCAAATGGGCAAACAAACCTTTAAACACTTTTAGTGATGCACTCGAAGCATTTCGGACAGCCATATCTTTTAGGTTTGTGAAATGGTTGAACCAAAATTGGGACGTATTCTCCGCTTATAAAGCCAGTTTAGGCTTTGTTTGGGCTTAAAATTTGTTTAAGTCCCGTTAATACAAATTGTTGATTTTCCAATGTGCTGTTCCCTTGTTTTTCAAGGGCTTTCCAATAAATAGGAATGGCTC
>NZ_JAUBRH010000149.1:0-1509 GCF_036701775.1 Microcoleus sp. N9_A2
GTAAGGATTCAGGTCTGAAAAATGGGAATGAGCTCGGGCATAGGAAAGTAGTCACAAGAATGGGCAGAAATAGCCTCACGGAAAAAAGTCATTACTGAGCGAGCTTGAAAACGACAGGTTTGAATCACACTCAGCAGATTAGCCGTTTCCTCAAATCCCTGCATCGAACGAGAGCCACCAGAAACTTTCCGTTTCGTGACAGCTAGGCGTAGGGAACGTTCGGCTTTATTATTATCAGGAGGCACCGAGGGGTCATCCAGAAAATACCACCACTGTTTTGCCTTATCCCGTAAGGATTTGAGTAACAAACCTGCGGCATAACCAACTTGGTTCAACCAAGTGGCAAGGGCTTGATTCAATCGTATTTTGAAATCAGTTGCCCATGAGTAGTATGTGAGTTGCTCCTTCGTCTTGCGCCACGACTCATGGGCGATAAAAGCTTCATCTATTAATGACAGAAATATTTGAGCGACTGCTGCATTATCATTGCCAGGAAGTACCAGCACTTTCTTAAAATGCCGCCGTAAATGGGCCAGACACTTTTGTTGGGCTGCGACTTTCACACCATTATAAACACTGAAATCATCTGAGCTTAAGACTCCCGCAAATTCCTTACCCAGCATGGTTTCTAGTTCCACGCGCCCCCTGGTATCTGCGGCATGAAATAAACAGAATCCTTCTCCACTAGCCGTCCATAGCCATTCTTTGACTCCCATCACACACCGGGGGCGTTTCATCTACATGAACGTTTGATTGTAGAGGGGCCCATTTCCACAGTGCATTTATCGCTGGCTTGACTGCTGCTGCTACTCGTTGATTGGTTTTTTGGAGTGTTCCTACGGACACTTCTATCCTGCCGAGTTCCCACAACAATTCAGTCTGCTTGGCGTAAGAAAGATGCCCATAATTTCCTAACCAGACTAATAATGCTTGGAGATTAACGCTCAAGTCTTGCCCTGGAACCACTCCTTGATGTGGTTCTCCTCTAACTACTGCACCACATTCGA
The DNA here is from genome assembly GCF_036701775.1 of Microcoleus sp. N9_A2. Taxonomy (NCBI): domain Bacteria; kingdom Bacillati; phylum Cyanobacteriota; class Cyanophyceae; order Oscillatoriales; family Microcoleaceae; genus Microcoleus; species Microcoleus sp. N9_A2. Next base: position 1,008 of record NZ_JAUBRH010000149.1, read on the forward strand.
GACATTTACACGATTGTGTCTGATATTCGACGACTTCAATTGGTTTCGCGACTAAAGTTGCTACTTGCTGTCTGTGGATGTTAATTACTTCACTTAATTCTTGACTGCCACAATTGAGGCAGATTTCCGGTGAGCTAATTTCGGTTCTGTCTACTCGTCCAAACCCTTTACGAGTTTTCCCCTGATGACCTGGTTGTCCACCTGGTTTCTTTTTTTGGTCTGCTTCTGGTTTGACTGTGGGTTTCTCTGGTTTTTGGAGTAGATCCGTTGATGGAGGTTTTGATGAAGTTTGACTGGTGGTTCGACTTTTTCCCGTAGCAATAGCTAGTTTTTCTTGCAATTCTGCAATGATTTTTTGCAGCCCCAGTACCATTTCTACCAGTTCAGCTTGGCTCAACTGCTCGATTTCGGTTTTTTCCTTCTGTCTGGTGGCTGCGGGCTTTTTCATTCGTTTATTTTACCAGATGCCGTCACTTAAGTTTTTTTTGACCTGAATCCTTAC
>NZ_JAUBRH010000150.1:0-1508 GCF_036701775.1 Microcoleus sp. N9_A2
TTGACACTCCTCGCGCTAAAGCGACGAGGATTCTTAAGACCATATTTTCTGTCTTAAAGGCGCTGACAAAGTGCCCCTACCGATTCCACTTAGATCAAGTCCAAGTATCACCGCTACTTTTCTACCAATGTTTCCACAGCCATTACAATCTGCATTAATTAACCAACCTTGAGCCGTTCGATACAAACCACGCTTAATTCGTTTACCACTAGGAAGCCACCCTTCGGGTTTTTCGCCGAATGTAGGTAGCAAATCATGATCAACAAACGAAGCTTTAGAAGAATAATATTCTTCGGTTTCTACGAACTTTAATCCGTACCGCTCACCAAGTTGAGCAATTCTATCTTTCAGTCTGCCGGTCGGGATTTGTACAAACTTCTGATTAGTTTTGCTACCCATATTGGCAGAATTTTTTTGTCCCTTATTCCAGCCAAATATAATCGTTCCTATGCCATTTTTCAAGCAGTGATTAATCACCTTTCTTGCTGCTTTATTGACGGCATCACGCATCTGGCGGTTGCGTCTTTCAGTCAAATTGGCAAGTCTTTTAGACCAGAATCCGTTAGATTTGCCTTCCATCAAAAATGCAACCTGCTTGTTATATCCCTGGTTAAGCGATTTCAAATGCTTGCCGTCAACGATAAAACTTGTGCCAGCATTGCTTACGCAAGTCAGCCAGTTATCTACGCCGTGGTCAATCATTAAGCATTTGGCAGGGTCTACAATGGCCTGGATCTCAGTCGTTTTATAGACAAATTCCAGGTAAAAACAGCCGTTACGGGGAAGAATTCGGTATTCTCGAATTGCCTTAAAATCAAGGTTTGATGGCATCGGCAGAAAAAACGCATCTAGCCCAAACCACGCTTTAACTTTGCTACCCAATGGAAATCTCAACATTCCATCCTTAAGTTTTACCGACCTACCAGTGAACGTCACAAGCGCCATTCCACCTTGACGATACTTTGGTGGTTTCGGACGATCTGTAATTGTCCCATTTTTAAACGCTTTCAATAATCCTATAAAGGATTTGAAAGACTCGGCGACACCCGTTAAAATTTGCTTTCTCGGTATCTGAATAAAACGCTTGATAGTGCAAGTTCCTATTCTCGGTTCCCAATACTTTGTGTAATTGAGCTCGATTTGGGATTTTACCAGTCTTGAAAAATATCTGACGAGCGTAGTAGGTTCCACAATTGGAAAGCTTTGTAGCTTCAGAACACAGATATTCAAGAATGGCTTGAGTATCTGAGTTGACTCGAATTAGGTTTTGTTGGCAACCAAACATGACTTATCCTCCCTATAATAGGGTACAGCAAAAAGCCGGACAAATTATGAAGAAACGTTGAGATTTTCGGAGCGAGGGATTTGAGTTTGAGATTCTTGAGCAATACTGCAAGGACGTAGGCAGGACTGAGACCGATGTACTTAGAGAATTAATTACGACATTGAAAGAGAAGAAAAAGCCGTCGTAGAACGACGGGGCTTCAGACCCCGCTTTTTGGTGAAAT
>NZ_JAUBRH010000151.1:0-1440 GCF_036701775.1 Microcoleus sp. N9_A2
GTAATTGCTCAACTAGGGGAAAAAAGGGAGCCATCAATAGAGAGAGCTTGTTGAATGGATTGATAAGCAGTTAAACCCTGTCGCTTCCCAGTATTGACAACTGAACGAACGGCTGCAAACAAATCTCGACCCCATTCCGAACGGAAGCCATTAGTCACACGGCGAAATACCACGCTCATCCTAATCGCCTGTTCACTACTATTATTCGTTGGTGGAATCCCCGCCTCTTCCAGAAATAGAAATAAATTGTCAATTAGCCCACCATAGCGTTTTCGTAACCGGATACCATCCGGATGATGTGGCGCTAAATTTAAAATCCCGGTTAATCTTTCCTGTAAATTTTCTCGGTATCGATTGAGTCTGGCATCGTCGATTTTTTCTCGTCTTCGATGGATAATAAAAGCCCTCAATAATAACCTCTTCATCCCTGGGGCAAAAATTCTGTCCCCAGCATCAATCGCATATTGGCAATCCCGCAGTTGATGGGCTAAACACACTTGCCATTGTGGTGCGGGGTGATTTTTTTGAGCACTAAATAAATCTGACACCCAGATATCGGGACGATGTTCTGCGAGAACTTCGTTAATTACCCCAGTCCCTCGACTCGGGCGGATGACGTGTAAACAAACATCCTGGTTCTGAAACACCCACTCCCACTGATTCTGTCCGTTAACTCTCGCACTCGTTTCATCTGAACAAATTAATTTTGCCCGTCGCAACCGGTGTAGTATTTGACTTACTTGATCGTCTAAACTGATTTTGACCTTCCCCAGCAAGTTGGCGATGGCACCTTCTGATATCTTTAGTCCAAAGACGGAGCCAAATATCGACGACAGCCGTTCGTAGCTGATGGCATGAGTGTAACGAAGATATGTGACTAAGCTTTGAATTGAACTGCCAAACGGGGAACCTGGTTCCATTCCCCATGGTACTGGTGCAACATATTCGGTTTGACAGCAGGCACACTGACCACCATAACGTTCGATTCGGGTGACGATGGGGCGAATTGGGGGTAGTTCGATTTTTTCGTAGACGGATTGCAATTTTTGTGCTGCCCCGGTGACTTTCTCTCCACACTGGGGGCAATTTTTGAGTTGGGCGATGATTGTTTGGTCGGGTTCAGGATGTAGCTGTCTTCCCCCTCCTGCTCTTCCTAGGCTTCTTTGTCTTTTTATCCCCTCAATTTTCGATGGCTGAATGTTGGGCTTGAATCCTTTGGACGGTGGAGTGCTGGAATTTTTGCTAGTTTTTTTGGGAGATGGGCCTAGTTTTGGTTGGTCTGTGGTTGCTAACGCTGCGGTCAGTTTTTGGATTCTCTCCCATAGCTCTACTATCAAGGCTTCTTTTGCCTCGTTCGATAGCTGTTTTAGGTCGGGGAGTTTTTCCATTCCTTTATCTAATGTCTATCTTGTCTTCTTGTCAAGGGGGTTGAGCAATTAC
>NZ_JAUBRH010000152.1:0-1416 GCF_036701775.1 Microcoleus sp. N9_A2
TTGAGAAATTTTGAAATACGGGCATTACTTTTTTGGCATTTTCCTAAAAAATTAGCACAATAAGTACGGAAGAGCCATGAAAATTAGAGCAATCATCCATCCAGCAGCAGCAGGTGGCTATTGGGCCGAAGTTCCCGCACTTCCAGGCTGCATTACTGAAGGAGACACGATAGAAGAAGTGGTAATTAATTTAAAAGATGCTATGGTCGGTTGGCTCGAAGTTGCTAAGATCGCTTTACACATATAAAAGCTGATTGGCGATTTCATCAGCCGTTAGCGTATTTAACAGAATAGCAACCCGTTGGGCAATCTCATAGGCGTTCTTTTGAGGAGCTACAATAATGCCAGAATGTTGCCGTCCTTCTGTCATATACTCTAGATGCAGTCGCTCAAAGTCTACGCGATTATGGGTGAGCAAACATCGTTCAACAGATGCAGTATAAGCTAATTGTTGACTATCCGATTGACTCAGCATTGCCTGTTCGCTCGTGGTCGTCACATCAAAACCTCTAGCCTTTAACAAAGTGGCTACAAGCTTAGAAACATCTTCATCTGTGTGGATAGTTGCAAACAGTTTCACAGTTTTTCCATTGCAGCTTTAACAGCAGGATGAATCAATTCTTCAGGAATTCGATTGCGCTCAATATAAGTATTTATTTCTTCCTGATTATCCAAATAAAAGCTCAGTGCGTCAAAAACTTGAGCTAATTTCAGGTGAGGCAAGTGCGTCGGGATTTCTTCAGGAGTGATACCTAAACGCCACAATTCCACGATCGCACGAACGGAAGTTCTGGTTCCTGCGATAATTGGTTCGCCTTGCAAGATTTCAGGGTGACGTGCGACATAACGCGAAACAGATTGTGTGGTCATAAAAGATTAACACGACACAGCGCTCTTTATTATAACTTAGGCTAACACTCGTTCAGTTGACAGTTGACAGTTGACAGCGACCTTTACCTGGAAGGAAGAGGATGGGAGTAATGAATAGTCTTCTTTTAATTTCTCCCGATCGGGCTTTGGGCTTTAAACCAATTCTTTCTGGTAAAAGATTCAGAAGGATTAAGAGCGATCGCCAAAAGTACGCGCGGTGCAGCTATCCATCCAGGAATCGCCCGTTCAGATCCATCCAACGCCGATTAGTCTTCGCCTATTCAATCTTTATTAGAATTTACCGCACGTTTGAGAATTTGACTGACAACTCCGTACCTGTCGCCAACCAATCCATCGAGTTCGTGCTCAATATCTTCCAACCAGCCCAGTTTACTTGTCCACTTACCATTAGGTAATTGTCTTGCTGCATGAGTTGGGATACCGCTAGAGTCAATATATAGTGCTATTTTTTGTATCGGCTCAATAAGTAGGGGAAGGAGTTATTCTAATTGCCAAGACAAACCCAAGGGATGAAGAGAAGATTTT
>NZ_JAUBRH010000153.1:0-1400 GCF_036701775.1 Microcoleus sp. N9_A2
AAGCGAAGTTTGTATTAGATGCAGACATAGCAAAGTGTTTTGACCGCATCAACCATTATGAACTACTCCAAAAGTTGAACACAAGAGGCAAAGTCAGGAGGCAAGTAAAATCCTGGCTAAAATCTGGAGTAATCGACGATGGAGTATTCACTACTACATCTGAGGGTACGCCACAGGGTGGGGTCATTTCTCCACTACTAGCTAACATTGCCCTCCACGGTTTGGAGCAACACATAGAAAAAGAGTTTCCAACCAATTCAAATGGATACTTAAAAAAGTCAATTTCCCGATTTGGAAAATTTGTAGGCAGACCAAATATTATCCGGTACGCTGATGACTTTGTAATTTTATGTGAAGAAAAAACCTTAGTCCAAAGATGCCGAGAGATCATCTCGGAATGGTTAGCTGGCATGGGTTTAGAATTAAAACCTGAAAAGACGAGACTAACTCACACTTTCAAAAATGAATTAAGTGAGGATGGTAAAGCTGGATTTGACTTTTTAGGTCATCACATCCAGCAATACCCTGTTGGAAAACACCGGAGTAGTTTAGGTACACACGGTGAGATATTAGGTCTTAACACACTCATTACCCCAAATAAGAAGTCAAGTAAGGGACACCAAGAGGAAATCGGAAGAATCATCAAAAAACACAGGTCATCGCCACAAGCGGCGTTAATTAGAGACTTAAACCCTGTAATAAGGGGATGGACTTCTTTCTATGCAAAATCTGACGCTAAAACTGTTGGAGAACTCGCCAAACAAGATACCCTCACATACCTGAAACTTCGACGCTGGGCAAAACGCCGTTGCGGAAACATCAATGCAGGACATCGACTGTATTGGCACACCAGTGGCGGTGATAACTGGGTATTCTCAACCAGAGAAGAGGGAGCGAACCACCTTCGGTTACTAAAACATAGTGAATTCGAGTGTAGCAGCACTGACTATGTGAAAGTTAAAGGTGATAAAAGCCCCTATGATGGCGACCTAGTTTATTGGAGTTCAAGAATGGGGAAAAATCCTGATTTGCCAAGTAGGGTGTCAAAACTCCTGAAATGGCAGAAAGGGAAATGCCCTCATTGCGAATTTATTTTCAGAAATGGAGATGTAATGGAAGTTGACCACATCATCCCTAGAGCCATTGGAGGTAAGGATGAGTACAAAAATCTTCAACTATTGCATCGGCATTGTCACGATGTTAAAACTAAAACCGATTTGAAATTAATCAGGAAACATAACCTGGAACTCGTATCTTCAGGAAAGAAACCTCAAACAAATCGGAAGAAGGAGAAGCCCTCAAATGACAAGAGTACACCCGAGTAGCCGTGTGCGATGAAAGTCGCAAGCACGGTTCCGAATGGGAGGGAGAAGATGGTAACATCTTCTCTCGACCCTACC
>NZ_JAUBRH010000154.1:0-1366 GCF_036701775.1 Microcoleus sp. N9_A2
TTGACACTCCCCGGCCTTGAAGGCGCGGGGATTCTTGGATCAATCAGTCGATTTGCTCGTTGATGCTGCCATCAAAGAGTAGAGATCGGTCTGTCCCCAAGCGTTGATTTCGGTGTGCCCCACCGTATTTAAATTCAAATTAATTCCTGCTTGCTTCAACCCTTTAACCAAAATATTGCGAGCTGCGTTGTAGTCACGATCTAACGTCGCACCGCAATTGCAAATATGGGTTCTGGTTGATAGCGTTTTCTTGACAGTATTGCCACAACTTGAACAATCTTGCGAGGTGTATTGAGGTGGAACAGCAATTACTGTTTTGCCGTACACATTTCCAAAATACTCCAAATAATGATCAAGTTTGTGACCACGCTGCATCGCTAATCGACTTAGCAAGTTTATGGTTTTTGACCATATTCGGTACTTGAAGGTCTTCATAGGCTACAAAATCGCTAGATTTTACCGCGCACAACGCCGTCTTTATGGCGAAGTCTTTACGCTGCCGACTAACCTTCAGGTGCTTTCTTCCTAACTTGTTGATCGCTTTTTTTCGATTGCCAGAGCCTTTCTTCTTTCGAGAAACTCGCTTTTGCAATCTCTTCAAAGCTTTTTCACTTTTTCGGAGGTGGCGAGGGTTCGCGACTGTTTCGCCATCGCTATCGGTATAGAAATGGTTCAATCCCACGTCTATTCCAATAGCTTTACCAGTCGGAATAAGTTCCTCTTTTCGCTCCACATTGATGCAAAGTTGTGCGTAGTATCCGTCGGCACGACGCACAACTCTGATTCGCTTAATCTCATCTGGTGCATAGAAATGCAAATCCCGACTACCGACTAATTTGAACTTTCCAGCAGCAAAGCCGTCCTTAAATGTCAAACATCTTTTGTCGGCAGAAAGTAGCCATCCTGATGTTTTGTATTCGACAGAGCGAGTATTTTTCTTAAACTTTGGGTAGCCTTTTTTGCCTGGTGTTTTTGCTTTGCAATTAGCGAAAAAACGTTGGATAGCAAAAATGGCACGTTCGGCAGAAGCCTGACGTGCCATTGAGTTAAGCTTGCCTGCCCATTCAAACTCTTTTGCCATAATGGCGCATTGTTTGTACAGATCAATTAGCTTAACTCCTTGATTGTCTATCCAATATCTAAGAGTTTTGTTTCGGACAAATTGAGCTGTTCTGATCATCTCGTCGATGACCCGATATTGCTCGGCTTTGCCTTTCAACTTAAACTCTAGAACTATCATGACAAAATCTTATCACTTTTGCGAAAGCTTTTAGTTACAAAATACGTATATTTAACAATTATTTGCAATAAGTGGAAATTAAAGCCGTCCTAGAAGGACGGGGCTTTAGACCCAATTTTTTGGTAA
>NZ_JAUBRH010000155.1:0-1339 GCF_036701775.1 Microcoleus sp. N9_A2
AAAGGATACGAACAAGTAATCATCCAAGATATCAGCTTGGCAACCGACAACATATTATTCCGCAAACAGAAATATTACTCGCCCTCAGTTGGGAAAACTTATGTAGCAGAATTACCATTAGGCTACGAAGGAGAATTTGGACCAGGCATAAAAGCCTTAATCATCAGTTTGTACTATGGGGGCAATATGACCCAAGGCAAACTACTAGAATTTTTAGCAGATTTAGGTATTTCCATCTCAGCCGGTTATTTATCCAACCTGTTAATCAAAAACCACTCCGGTTTTGAAACCGAGAAAAAAGAAGTTTATGATTCAGGACTAGCGAGTAGTCCTTGGCAACACTTCGACCAAACTGGTGCGCGTGTAGGTGGAGTAAACCATACCACTAATATCATCTGCAACCCTTTATATACAGTCTACTTTACAACAGCCAATAAAGATAGACTGACGGTACTGAAAGGATTACAGCCCGGACGAGAATTAGAATTTATGCTGAATCCACTCACATTCTCACTAATTCAGGACTTCAAAATCCCGATTAAATGGCAGAATGCTCTCAAGCTATTACCTCAAGAAACGGTGTTGAGTGAGTCACAGTTTAATCACCTACTCAATAAGTATGTACCCAAACTGGGTGTTCAACAAGTTACCCGGATTAGGGAAGCAGCAGCTATTGCGTTCTACCATCAGCAAACAGATTGTCCAGTCGTACAAACTCTTTGTTGTGATGATGCTCCCCAATTTAAGTTAATCACTGCCGATAGAGCGTTATGTTGGGTGCATGAGGGAAGACATTACAAGAAGTTAAGCCCGGTATTCCATTGCCATCAGGTAATTTTAGGGAAATTTATCGAAGATTTTTGGGATTATTATCGGGAATTATTAGCTTACAAAGATGCTCCCAGTCCCGAAGCTGCACTGCTTTTAAGGTCTAAATTTCGGCGGCTTTTTGAAACTCCTTGTGGCTATGAATTGTTGGATGAACGTAAACAATTAACTGCTGCAAAAGTATCGGAGTTGCTCAGGGTTTTAGAGCATCCTGAATTACCTCTGCACAATAATCCGGCTGAGTTAGCTGCCAGAACTATGGTGCAGCGACGTAATATTAGCTATGCAACTCAGACAATTGAGGGTACTCAAGCCTGGGATACTTTTATGTCTCTTGTTGCTACTACTCGTCAGTTGGGAATCAGTTTTTTTGATTATGTCCGTGACCGAATTTCTCAACTTGGAATTATTCCCTCTCTCTCCACTATTATTCGCGAAAAATCTTCTCTTCATCCCTTGGGTTTGTCTTGGCAATTAGAATAACTCCTTCCCCTACTTATTGAGCCGATAC
>NZ_JAUBRH010000156.1:0-1339 GCF_036701775.1 Microcoleus sp. N9_A2
TGACCCGTCCTGAATGAGGTTGACACCTTTCTGTTCATCAGGAAGGAAAGTCAAGTGGATCAATGGGTTAAGAGAACGCAGAAGGACTACACACTGGCCTTTAAGCTGGCGGTGGTGGATCAGGTAGAAAGAGGCGAGCTGACGTACGGGCAAGCCCAGGAGCGCTATGGCATCCAGGGTGCCTCGACCGTGCTGGTCTGGCTGCGCAAGCATGGCCGCCAGGACTGGAAGGCCGCATCATCGGGCTTCAAAGGACCCACACCCATGCAAGAGCCATCCAAGCCGCTGACACCCGAGCAGCGCATCAAGGAGCTGGAGGTGCAACTGAAGCAGGCGCAGGAGAAAGCGCAGTTCTTTGAGGCGGTGATCCATGTGCTCAAGCGCGAACATGGGGTAACCATCACAAAAAAGCCTGCTGGCAAGTCCTCCAAGAAAAGCTCGTCCAAGGGCTGAGCGTTGTGAGGGCTTGCCAGTACATGGGCATCAGTCGGCAGGCGCACTACAAGGCCCTGGCCTGCCAACGGCTGCGCGATGAACAACAGGCCAGCGTAGTGGCTATGGTCGATGAGAAGCGGCGACACCAGCCGCGCATCGGCACACGCAAGCTGCACTTCATTCTGAAGGAGCCGCTGCAGCACGCGGGCATCAAGCTCGGCCGCGATGCCTTGTTCGACATCCTGCGTCATGAACGGATGCTGGTCTTGCCCAAGCGGGCGTACCACAAGACCACCAACAGCCACCATCGCTTCCGGCGCCATCCCAACCTACTTAAAGACACAGCAGCCAAGGTGGTACCTAGCGGCTGCGAACAGCTGTGGGTGGCAGACATTACCTACCTGCCCACCAAAGAAAAACCGGCTTACCTGAGCCTGGTAACGGATGCCTATTCCCGCAAGATCGTGGGCTGGCATGTACATGAAGGGCTGGAGACTGCTCAGGTCAGCCAGGCGCTGAAAATGGCTCTGCGCAACAGGCAGACCAGCCAGAAGCTGGTGCACCACTCTGATCGGGGCATCCAATACTGTTCGGCGGAGTACCAACGCATCCATGACCGCCATGAGATCACCTGCTCGATGACCGATGGCTACGACTGCTACCAGAATGCCTTGGCAGAACGGGTTAACGGCATCCTGAAGATGGAATTCCTGCTGCACCGCCCGGCAAACCTTGAGCAGGCCAAGACCATGGAGAGCGAGTCAGTGCGTCTATACAACGAGCAGCGGCCCCACCTGTCCCTAGAATACAAAACGCCCGATGCGATGCACCGGGCGTCTCTTGCAAGCCAATTGCGGCTGGGATTCAATCCCGCATAGGTGTCAACCTATTCCAGGACGGGTCA
>NZ_JAUBRH010000157.1:0-1317 GCF_036701775.1 Microcoleus sp. N9_A2
CTGACAGGTGTAGGTTTTTTACAATTAGGAGGAATTACAGGCATAAAATTCATCTACAGGGGTATCAGGGAAAGAGCTCCAACGCTCAAGATGAATCGTTCGATTCTTGAGTAAATCAGCCATCAGGGTCAGCAAACCAAGGACAAAGCAAGAAAGCCGACGCTGTTTTTTCATGGTCATGGGCTGACTGTTGGCAATATGTCCAGGGGGAAGTTGTTCAAGATTGGAGGTAGGCGATGGATGTTCGGCAGCACCACCAAGTATCACCATCCATAAAGTGGCAACAGCCAGCACTAACCACATTCGTTCGGCTCGTTGTGGATCGAGTAAACGGGTATTCTGCCATTGCCAACCATCAGATTTGAGATCGCGGTAAACACATTCGGTACAAGAACGTAGTCCATACCAGAGAACGTTTGCTTCCTCCGGTTTGAGGTCTGTCAGAATCAACCACGGGTCCTTGTAGCCTAAATCCCAACGAGCTAGCAGTGTACAAGACAGAGGGTTAGTTTTAAAGCAAAGCACCTCCCCAGACCATGATTGTCCACCTTGACAAACCAGATGTGCCAGTGGCTGCCATGTCTGTTGAGATGGCAGACGATAAGTTCCTTGATGGTTGATACGTAGAAATGGATGCCAGCCTACACTTTCAATAAATTGATAAAGCCAATCAGCATACAATCCTCGGTCAGCCGCAACGATCACCCTAAAGTTAGTGGGAATCACACCTTGAACCCGAGAAATCAGTTTTTGCCAATGAGGTTTCCAACTTCCGGGCTCTGTGGCTCTGACAATACACCAAGCTATAGGAATTCCCGACCCACCCAATAAGATGTTCATCGATAGAACTGTAAATTTATCCCCGATGCTAGTGGCATCCAATGCCAAGGCAATGTCCTCAACATTTTTTGGCAGTAAACTTAGCACCCACAACAGTAATGGAGCAAAACAACTACTCACATCGAAATCACGACGATGAAGTCCTTTTTTAGCTGGGGCTTCTTGATACCATTCTTTTAATCGCTGACGGACTGTATTCGGCTTTTCTTCGTTAATGTCAGCGATCAACTGCGAAACTTGGGTTAAACTGCTGGATTTGGTCATCACTACGCCAAAACTCCAAGTCGCTAACCCAATCGCTTGAGGTATTGACAGGTGAGCCATTTGTTTGGAGACAATACATGACCAATCCAAGAGATGCTTATTTTTCAGCATTGAGGTTTTTCCCGCAGCCACGTGTTTCGTTGAATCACCCTTATTTTCGCCTGGTTTAATTGATTTTATACTACCCCCTCGTAAAAAACCTACACCTGTCAG
>NZ_JAUBRH010000158.1:0-1235 GCF_036701775.1 Microcoleus sp. N9_A2
TGTACCCAACATAACGCTCGCTCGGCAGTGATTAACTTGAATTGCGGAGCATCATCACAACAGAGGGTTTGTACGACTGGGCAATCTGTTTGCTGATGATAGAAAGCAATAGCTGCTGCTTCCCTAATCCGGGTAACTTGTTGAGCGCCCAGTTTTGGTACATACTTATTGAGTAGGTGATTAAACTGTGCCTCACTCAACACAGTTCCTTGGGGTAATAGCTTGAGAGCATTCTGCCATTTAGTCGGGATTTTGAAGTCCCCAATTAGTGAGAATGTCAGCGGATTCAGCATGAATTTTAGTTCTCGTCCGGGCTGTAATCCTTTGAGTACCGTCAGCCTATCTTTATTAGCTGTTGTGAAGTAGACTGTATATAAAGGGTTGCAGATGATATTGGTGGTATGGTTGACTCCACCTACACGCGCGCCAGTTTGGTCGAAGTGTTGCCAAGGGCTACTTGCTAGTCCTGAATTATAAACTTCTTGTTTCTCGGTTTCAAAACCCGAGTGGTTTTTGATTAACAGGTTGGATAAATAACCCGCTGATCTAGAAATACCTAGAGCTGCTAAAAACTCCAGTAGTTTGCCTTGCGTCATATTGCCACCATAGTACAAACTGATGATTAAGGCTTTGATTCCTGGTCCAAATTCTCCTTCGTAGCCCCTTGGTAATTCTGCTACATAAGTTTTTCCGACTGAGGGTGAATAATATTTCTGTTTGCGGAATAATATGTTGTCGGTTGCCAAGCTGATATCTTGGATGATTACTTGTTCGTATCCTTTAAATTCTGCATCTGCTGGCAGTTGGTCTGGGGGATATTCTAGTATTTCTTCTCGATCTATTTTAATCGTGGCGTTCTTACTGCCTTTGCTGTGCTTTTTTGGCGTTTTTCGTTCTTTCTCTGAAGAGTGCTGGCTTTTGAATCCTTTGGACTTGGCTTTGATGTCTGGTTTTCCTTGCTCTCCCTTCAATCGGTTGTTTTCATCTTTTAACCGTTGATTCTCTGACTCCAAGTCTTTGACTTTTAATTGTAATTGTTCTATGAGGTTCAGTAAAAGCTCTACTGTATGACGCATGGATTCGTCTGCAATCCCTGGGGGGTCGATGGTTTGCAGTATCTTGAAGGATGACTTGTCTGGTGAAATAATCTTTTGCGTCATGTGTCCTATTTTATGACACTTTGTGCACTCTGCTTACTTTTTTTTCTGTGCTACCCCTACTTATTGAGCCGATAC
>NZ_JAUBRH010000159.1:0-1232 GCF_036701775.1 Microcoleus sp. N9_A2
CTGAGATCTTGCACCATTCTCAATTAGCCCTTGCATTGTGTACCCAAATGTGAAATAAAGGGCGTATAAACAATGTGATAAGTTAATGTTAACCATCCTTAATTACGCCCAAGCATTAGTCTATACCTTGATGGATTTAATGCCAAGCAAATATCAACAAAAAAGTCTGCGAGCCTTGCTAGGTCTATTTCTGGAAGCAACAGGACAAAGTTTACCTCAGCATTCTCAAACAGTAAGTGCCAGCGCGATTAGTCGCTTCCTCAATCATTATCAATGGTCAGTCCGGGCAGTAATTAGAGTTGTGCGGGCAGAGATCATCAGGCAAGTCAAAGCCGAAAGAGGGCTTGGGAGGCGACCAATTTTAACTGTAATTTTGGATATGACCACCCTCGAAAAAATTGGTAAGTTCTCAGGGTTAGGGAAACTAATTAGAGTCTATAATGGTAAACGAGGATTGCACCTGTTAGTCCTCTACATACTTGTGGGAAGAAGTCGAGTACCCTGGGGGTTCCGAGTCGATCGGGGGAAGGGAGAGTTGGCGCCAATAAAACTCGGTCAAAGATTGCTAAAAACTCTGCCAAAAACCTTAACAGCACATTATGAAATTCGAGTATTAGGTGATAGCGCATTTGGCAGTATAGAAATGCTCAAATGGGTAAAAAAACAACCACGTACAAGTGGTATTTTTGGGATTAGGAGCGATCGGAGGTTGGCAGATGCGCGGCAGGTAAACCAAGGACTGCAAAGGGGTCAGCAAGTAGTGCTGCAAGGATTAAACTTTCCAGTCACCCTGTCTTGGTATTGGCTCAAACGGGATGATGGCAGTCTCGAAAAACGCTTTGTAATTTCGACAAAACCTTTATCTGCTGTTTACATTACTCGACTCGGTAGAAGACGTTGGCAGATTGAAGGATTCTTTAAGACAGTGAAACATCGGTTTGGTTTGCATCGGTTTGGACAAAGCACTTTATTGGGAGTTTATCGGTGGCTAGTATTATCTTTTATTGCCTACTTTCTCGCCTTCTGGGCATATTTAGCATCGGGAAAAACTACCTTGCCAGATTGGGGAGAGGCGGCGCTACTGGCGAGAGAAACTTTGTTGGCATCTCTAGTAGTTTTGGGGCTGTTAATTAATATCGATCGCACCCAGAGTTTAGCTCGTCAGCAGGGTTTTGACATCACTGTTAGTGGTTGGCAGTATGGCTAATTGAGAATGGTGCAAGATCTCAGTT
>NZ_JAUBRH010000160.1:0-1202 GCF_036701775.1 Microcoleus sp. N9_A2
AATAAATGAGTGAATATGAATAGGTTTAGGTTTCGGTAGATATGTCAAATATTATACCTACTTGGTTCTTTTTATGTCGCCCATGATTTTTTGATTTGAATAATTTCTGAATAAATTAATTTATGTATGTATTACTCAGATGAAATTACTGATTTAATGCGAAAACATCATCAGTCTTTATCTGAAAAAGACCAAAGAAAATATGCAGCGATAGAAGCCGTAAAACTTGACCATGGTGGAATTATTTACATAGCCCGAGTTTTGGGAGTAGACAGGAATACAATAGCCAAGGGAATTAAGGAGTTAAAAAGTGAATCAGACACTACTTGTAATCAACAGAGAATTCGCCGACGTGGAGGAGGAAGAAAAACTAGGGAGTCTGAGATACCTGATTTAAATGAGCGTTTTTTAGAAGTCTTAAAAAACCACACAGCCGGAGATCCAATGTCGGAAAAAATTAAATGGACAAATCTTACCCACCAACAAATAGTTGAAGGTCTGAAAGCTCAGGAAATAATAGTCAGTACAACAGTTGTTCAAAAACTTTTAAAAAAACATGGATATGTGAAACGCAAAGCTCAAAAAAAACAAACAACCGGAGTAACCAAGAATCGTAATGAACAATTTGAAAATCTTGCCAGAATTACCGAAGAGTATGAGTTGCAAGGAAATCCGATTGTTAGTATGGACACGAAAAAGAAGGAATTTATTGGAAATCTATATCGAGCAGGAAGTCTATATACTACGGAAGCTATTACGACATTTGACCATGATTTTTGGAGTTGGGCTGAAGGAAAAGTAGTACCTCATGGAATTTATGATCTGCAACATAACCGAGGATATTTAAACCTGGGAACCAGTAAAGACACGAGTGAATTTGCTTGTGAATCGATTAAATTATGGTGGGTCAATTACGGAAAATTTATCTACCCTCAAGCCAATTCAATTTTGATAAAATGCGATGGCGGTGGTAGTAATAATTCCAATCATCATATCTTTAAATCGGATTTACAAAAATTAGTTGACGAGCTAGGAATAGAAATTAGAATCGCACACTATCCCCCCTATACATCGAAGTATAATCCGATTGAACATCGTTTGTTTCCTCACGTAACCAGAGCCTGTCAAGGAGTAATTTTTACCAGTGTTGAGTTAGTGAAAAAACTCATGGCAAAAACTCATACTAAAACCGGGCTTTCTGT
>NZ_JAUBRH010000161.1:0-1196 GCF_036701775.1 Microcoleus sp. N9_A2
GCTATCTTGGTGCCGTCGATTGAATCGAGATCATGAAGGTTTAACAGAGACTTCGGAAACTTGGATTTATATTTCAACGATCCGGATGATGGTTCGTCGTTTAGCATAATTTCATACCTCTCTCTGACTTTTCAAACACCCTCTGAGCATTATTTGGTAAACTACTAATGTAATAACGAATTTCGATAGTTGTTTTCCCCTTCACCATTCGCACCGATTCTATCATACCTCGATGGTGAAGTTTCTCCCATTGATTGTCTGGGTCAATCAGCTCTTTGATATCACTTAACATTAAGTGATTACGGATTTCTGAGCGACCGTGATTGTTCTCTTGTTTGGGCGAATAAACTGTATGTGTAAAGCCAGAAAATCCTTGTCTAATTGCTTGTTTAAACAACTCCTCTACTCTGGCATACAGGGATGGCTGGTTCTTTTTTTTAAGGTGATCACATAGTCTCCTCCCTGTTCGACAATTGACTTCACAATTGACCTCTGACAGCCCATCGCATCAATGGTGACAATGCTTCCGTTTAATTCTAATACTTTGAGTAAAGCCGGAATTGCTGTGATTTCATTGGATTTTTCGTTAACTTTAACTTGCCCTAAAACTAATCTTTGACTGGTTGCCCAAGCACTGACCATATGAATCGCTTTTTTGGATCCTCCGCGATCGTAAGAATGGCGAAGAGTTTTGGCTCTTCTGTACTTATCGCTGCTCAAATATTAGTTAAGTGTTGATAAGAATTGTGCTACCAGAATAAATTATGAACAAGTTAATGACAAATATTCTAGATTTACCCGGTGTCATAGTAGAAGATTACAAGCAGATAGGAGCCACATTAATTTTAGTAGTAAAATCAAAACAAAAAACATCAAACTGCCCTATATGCAATCAATCCAGCCATCATTTACATCAAAATTATAGGTATTTAGTTAGAGACTTGCCGATAAGTAATAAAGAAGTGGTAGTCCTGCATAGCAAGGAAAATTAAGGGTTTTAATTGATAGATAAACTGGCGTTATACTCATGAATACAATACCAAATAGCCCCAATATGATTGGAGAGTTTTTTGGAGAATGAAAGAGTTTTTCTCACAAACCTAGATATTCTTTGTCTCCTCGTATTATTAAATCTTTCTATATAGTTTGTCAGGCCAGTCTCCTTTCCTACTGCCTTGTATCTTTTTTGAGGAAAA
>NZ_JAUBRH010000162.1:0-1179 GCF_036701775.1 Microcoleus sp. N9_A2
TTTTTGAGCAACAGCTTGCCTGAGATTCAAAGGTGGCTACTTCTAGCTGTGCTCATTTTTTAGTCTAAACTACAGTCCGTGAAGATGAGAGTAAAAAAGACAGATTCTGAATTAACAAACAGTTTTTTAATTTAAATCGCTGCGGTTATTCACAACGGTTGCTCTGCTTGAGAAGGTGGCTCTTCTGGCAGCGGAATAAACTCTGTCTCTTGAGGAACCTGAGCAAACCGTCCCTCTCTCCAATCGAGTTTAGCTTGCTCAATGCGCGAGTGGCGACTCGAAACAAAATTCCACCACTTATGCCGCTCACCAACAGGTTCACCGCCAATCACAATACAACGAGCCTTGCCTGAAGCAGAAATGTTTACTTCAGTGCCGGAAGTGAGAACTGCCAACCGATGTTGTTCCAGAGGCACTCCATCAATAACAAGCCCCTCTGTTACGCTGTAAACCGCCTGTTCGCTGTAATGGCTCGGTAAGGTAAATTCTCTTCCAGCAGTCAGTTGCACGTCCAGATAAATCATGGGGGAAAATATTTGAACTGGGGAAGTGCGACCATAGGCATCACCGGCAATTAGGGTGAATGAAACTCCTGCATCCTCCCAAGCAGGCAGTTCAGTTGCCGGATGATGCCGAAACCAGGGGTCGGTTTCTTCGTATTCATCGGGAAGGGCTATCCAGGTTTGGATGCCATGCAGAATGGCTTCTTTGCTGCGCTCGTCGTCAGGGGTGCGTTCAGAGTGGACAATGCCTCGCCCTGCAGTCATCCAGTTCACCGCACCAGGACGGATTTCTTGAACGCTGCCCACACTATCACGATGCAGTAAAACCCCTTCAAACAGGTAGGTGACGGTTGCTAAGTTGATGTGCGGATGCGGCCTGACATCCACGCCCCGGCCGGGTGGAAACACCGCAGGGCCGAGATGGTCAAAAAAGATGAACGGGCCTACCAGTGCTAGAACGTCTGAGGGAAGCAGGCGGCGGGCTTGGAATCCACCCAAATCTTGAATGTGCGGCTCGATGAGATGTTGGATGCTATCGGTCATGATGTTTATGAAGTTGCGAACGCTAATTGTCTATGTCAAAAGTGCATTATACAAAAGGTAGTCCCCTGAAGGAAAGGATCGAGAGAATAAAACTGAATTCAAAGAAAAGTAGGCATTTAGAGTTGTAAATTAG
>NZ_JAUBRH010000163.1:0-1177 GCF_036701775.1 Microcoleus sp. N9_A2
GGGAGCATCCCGGTTTTGCAAAAGCCTCAAATAGCCAAGAGGTCGTTGAGGTAAGCACAACGAAGTTTTAGCATTTGATTGACATTTTTTTTCAACCATTGAGCTCCGGAGATTTTCAACCTTCTATCTATTTGTTTGACAGTCGATTCCACCGCGCCCGAGCCAATGGAACATATCTTATCTGATGATAATTGCTCATAGTTAACAATTCGAGAGCGATGCTTTTCTAGATACTTGCAAAAGTTTTTAGCGGTTTTGCTGCGACAATTTTTAAATAAATTTAGGGTAGGTTCGACCCTTCCGACCCACAAAAACTCCTTGGCTTTGGCTAAAGATTTTAATGACCCTCCCACTTTATATAAATTTTCCATTAAATGATACCAGTCTAAAATTTCACGTCGGGTTTTACCAGGATTTAACTGGCTCATAATATTCCATATCCCATCATGTCCATCACCCAAACAAGTTAATATATCGGCTAAGGGCTGATGGTTTATATAATTAATTAACTCTTCATTCTCTTGATAAAAAGCCCCATAATAACTTTCATGTAACCGCACTGCCTTATAATCTTGCCAATGAGAGCCTTCACCCAACTTCCCTCTGAGACGGACTTTCCCTCCATCTATGCTTGTTTCTTTCACCTCTATTTTGGCATGAGGTTCTGACCATTCTTGTTTTTCTACCAATCGGTGTAAACAAGTGTGTCCTATCTTTACTCCTGTCTGAACTTCCATTTCTTGGGCTGCCTTGAAGTAGGAAAGATTAGCTATTTGACGCAGACAGCATTTTTCAAATAATGGAGATAATCGAGTAGATTTCTTGAACTCTAATTTTTCGGCCTGTTTTTCAGTAATTCTTAGTTCACCAATACAGCTTTTTACTGTGCGCGGTCGTCCTTGTTCTGTTCCTGTTGCTTCTTTGATAAAAAAAAACCAATTTGTGGGCCCACTGTTTCAAGCCATTGTTGCCTGAGATGTTTTTCAATATTTTCCAGACTGGTCAGTTCACTTGGGGGTGTATTGTTATACCAAATTTTAGCAATTTCTGCCGCACAGGATTCCAACCGCTCTAGTTCTTCAGGGGTCATGGCTCTTTTTCTCGACTTTTTTTGACGCTTTTATTGATTTTAACTATTTTACACTTATTCGGATATTTACAAAACCGGGATGCTCCC